>NZ_JBHWDV010000002.1:358999-402419 GCF_042734445.1 Streptomyces sp. NPDC059649 | reverse complement strand
CTGTCGAGGCGGCGCCCCTGGGCGGTTTTCCGGGGGGTGCGTGGGGTGGGGGCGCGGGGGCCGGTGCGGGTCGTCGCGCCGGCCGCCGCGGCCCGTCGGGGCGGGGGGTCAGATGAGCGCGGGCGTCACTTGACCGCGGTGACGATGGGCAGTACGCCCTGCGGGCTGTAGCGGATGTCCGCGACGCTCAGGCCGGCGGCCGCCAGCTGGCCGCGTACCTCCTCCTCGCTGGAGAAGTTCAGGTAGGTGGCCTGGATGATGTCGCCCATGATGGACAGTTCCCGGCGCAGGTCGGCCTCGGCGATCTGGTACTTCTGCCAGGCCGCGGCCTGCTCCGGGGCATCCCACGGGGGCGGGGGCGGCGGGGTGAGGAAGCTCAGCAGCAGCCGGCCGCCGGGGCGGAGCGCCTGGTGGAAGCTGCGGTAGAGGTCGGTGAGCCGCTCGGGGTCCGACTCGTACATGTTCAGGCCGTTGCTGACGATGAGGTCGAACTCGCCGTCCACGCCGAGGTTCCAGGCGTCGCGCACGTGGAACGTGGTGTGCTCGGCGAGGCCGCGCTCGGCGGCGTTCTTGCGGGCGTAGCCGATGGATTCCTCGTCGAGGTCGATCCCGACGAGGCGGAAGCCGGTGACGCCGTCGTAGTCCTGCTGGAGCAGGTCGTCCATGACGCCGCAGGGGACGGAGGCGAGGGTGGCGCCGTCGGTGATGCGGGCGGCGACCTCCTCCTTGAAGCGGTGGTAGCGCTCGCGGGCCTGGCACAGCAGGGAGTTGTTGAGCAGCCAGTGCTCCAGCGGCGTGGTCGGGCCGGTGGGTTCGTTGCGGAAGATGTAGGAGGTCCAGTAGCCGTTGAGGCCGCGGTTGTGCAGCAGGAAGCGGCCGAGCTCGAACTGCGTCAGCTGCGCGAGGAGTTCGAGGGTCTCGTCCAGCGGCAGTACGAGCCGGTCGGCCTGCCGGAGGCGCTGCTCGATCTCCGCGGCGATTTCCTTGGTGCGCCGGTCGTCGTCGACCTTGGTGGTGGTGTGGTGCGAGATCGTGGAATTCATGATGTTCCTCGTGAGTCCCGGTCGGTCCGGTACGGGTGAAAGGGTGGGCGGTGCGGGTCAGACGGTCCAGCCGATCCGGGTGAATCCGGCGCGGACGGAGGGGTGGTCGAGCATTCCCGCGTTGCGGAATGCGCGCAGGACGTTCTTGACGATCGGCACGTCCGGGGTGATCTCGAATCCGGCGTAGAGCGCTTCCACGGAGGTGCGGGCCTGCTCGCGGTCCTCGATGAAGGAGCCGAGCAATTCGATGTTGAAGAGCTTCTCCGATTCGACGGAGAGGTACCGCACGGTGAAGTCGGCGAGGTGGATGCCGATGGCCTGCCGGTAGTCCTCGGGGATCTCGGCCCACAGGTAGGTCATCAGGTCGTAGAAGAACGCGTAGTGCCGGGACTCGTCGTTCATGTGGTCGTTGACGTAGTACTTGATCGACGGATGGACGCCGGGGCTGTTGAAGAATTCCACGAGTTCGCGGACGAGCGTGGTCTCGAAACAGCAGTTGGCGAGGATCTCGAAGATGTCGTGGTACTTCGGGTCGAGGTGTTTCTTGGTCTCGATGACCGCGCGCCGCGAGTCGGATATCGGGTAGTCGAGCGGCTTGAGGTCCGGGTGGTGCTCCTGCAGTTGCAGGATCATGTCCTGGGCGATGTAGACGTGGTAGTACTCGTCGATGATCACCGAGTAGGTGTTGAGCTTGGTCTCCTCGGAGAACTCCACCGGAAGGTCCGCGTAGAGGATTTTCGAGCAGGCCGAGACGATTTCCTTGATTTCCAGGTTCACGATGTCGTGCAGGTACTTGTAGAAGGACTGCACGAGGATGTCGTTCTTGGCCTTCGGTCCGAGCGAGGCGACCTCGTCGGCCAGCAGCAGCGGCTGCTTGTCCTCGGGGAAGAAGTAGCCCTCCTCCTCGAAGTCGATGGTCTTGCGGGGGCGGGTACGAACGGAGGAGCGGGACTCCCAGCGGACGGTGTACTCGCCGGTCAGGCTGGACAGCGTCCGTCCGGTTTCGGTGGTTTCCTGGCCGTTGGCGTTCATGACGGGCCTCTTTCCGGGCGCGGGGTATCGCGGTGCGGCCCCGCGCCCCTGGTGCGGGTGCATCCGCACGGCGGCTGCCGGTGGGCGCCGCCGTGCGGACGAAGGGGGGAGGGAAGGAAGGGTGGGAAGCCGAACTTCCCGTCGGTGGACGGTGGTTGTCAGCCGGCCTCGGGCACCGGCTCGGCTTCCACCTGGTCCGCCGCGCTCTGCTTCGGCTTGACGAAGGCCAGGGGCGCGGCGATGACCACGGCGACGGCCATCACTCCGGCGGTCACGATCGAGTCACCGGTGAACAGGCTGCTGGCGACGCCGGTGAGCAGCGTCACCAGCAGCGCCCGTCCGCTCATGTTCAGCGAGGATGCGGCACCCTGGAGCTCCGGGAAGACCGCCAGGGAGCGCCCGAAGATGACCGGGTAGACCGCGGCGAAGCCGACGCAGAAGACGGCGATGGGGCCGGTGGTCGCCCATGCGCCCCCGCCGAACACCAGGAACAGGGCGATGCCGACGACGGTGGCGGCGATGCTGTAGACCACCGTGCGCTCCGGACCGCCCAGCACCCCGATGAGCTTCGAGGCGAACAGGCTGGTCACCGCGAACGAGGCCACGATGATCAGCAGATGGCCGGCGAACCCGATCGTGGACAGCCCGTAGGTGTCGGTGTAGAGGAACGAGCTGGACGCGATGAACACCATGTAGGCGGCGAACAGCAGGCTGGGGACGACCGAGGCCGCGAGGAACTCCTTGCTGGACAGCAGCTTGCGGTAGTCCGTAGCGACCTGACGGGCCGTCACCTTTGCCCGTTCGCCCTTGGTCTCGGGCAGGAAGCACGCCATCAGCAGCAGGGAGACCAGGGTGATGCCGCAGACGGTGGCGTAGTTACCGCGCCAGCCGATCGTGCGGTTGATGAGTCCGCCGAGCGCGGGCGCCACCGTCATGAACGTGGACATCGCGGCGTTGGTGAGCCCGAACATCTTGAACAGCTCGGTGCCTTGGTAGACGTCGCCGATGATGACGAAGACCAGGACCACGGAGGTGCTGGCGCCGACGCCCTGGACGAGCCGGGAGCCGAGCAGGAACTCGATGTTCGGCGCGATGGCGCAGCCCAGCGCGCCGGCCAGCATGATCGTGTTGCCGATCAGCATGACCTTGCGCCGGCCGAACCGGTCCGAGAGCGGGCCGTAGACCAGGGCGCCGAGGCAGTAGCCGAAGAAGTTGTAGGTGATCGTCAGCTGTACCGAGGACTCGGACGCCGTGAGGCTGTGGGCGATGTCCGGGAAGCTGGGCACGGACATGTCGAGTTCCATGATCGTGCCGATGAGCGTCACGACCAAAAGGGCAGGCAGATATCTGTGTTGTTTCATGGCCTCATGAAGGACGGACCTGATGGGAAGAAGGGATTGCGGGCACGCTGAGCAGAGCCGTGCCGGGTCGGCAGGCTCTGCGGTGCGGCTATGGTCTTCGGACCAAGGGCCACCAGGTGGCGTGGGCGTTGAGAGGCCGTCGGCTCGCCCGTTCACCACCTGCGGCACGTAATGCCGGCTGCAACGTGTCCCCTTCTGCGTCAAGGCTGTCGTCAAGCCCATCGTATGGGCGTGGTCGGATGGTGCAACTCATTTATGACCTGCGTCGATGCGGGCCAGCAGCTCCTTGGCGAACAGCTCGGGGGCCTCCAGATGGGGCATGTGTGAGGCCCCCGCGATGACCGCGGTGTCCGCGCCCGGTATCGCCCGGGCGTACGCCTGGCCGGCCCGCGGCGGTACGAAGTCGTGCTCACCGCAGAGGATGAGGGTGTCGGCCGACAGGCCGCCCAGCCGGTCGGTGCAGGTGTACGACCGCAGGTTGCCGGTCACCTGGAACTCGGTCCGACCCCACATGGTGTCGCGTACCGCGGCGGCGGTGTCCATGGTGGCGTCCAGCAGGGTGTCCGGCCATTCGGTGCGGCACATGTGCCGCTCGGCGAAGACCATCGCGGCGTCGACGTACTCCGGTGTGTCGTACCGGCCCGTGCGCAGGGCGTCGGTGAGTCCCTGGGCGGTGTCCGGCGGCAGCCGGAACAGCAGCTGCCGCATGTCGTCCTCGTACTTGCGGACGCTGAGCACCGGGGAGACCAGCACCAGCCACTCGGGGCGGTGCGGGCCGCCGCGCAGGGCGTACTCCCCGGCGATCATCGTGCCGAAGGAGTGCCCGAGCAGATGGAACCGCGGCAGGCCCAACTCGGCCAGGAGGGCGGCCAGTTCGTCGACGAAGCGGTCCAGCCGCCACAGCGACGGGTCGGCCGGCCGCTCGGAGCGGCCGCAGCCCAGCTGGTCGTAGACGACCACGGGGTGGCCCGGCAGCAGGTCGGCCAGCGGGCGCAGATAGTCGTGCGGGGTGCCGGGGCCGCCGTGGACGGTCACGACCGGCGTGCCGGGTGCGTCGGGGTTGAGGATCTCGTAGCGGATCCGGCCGCCGGGGACGGCGCACAGGGCCCCGTTCGTCTGCTCACTCACCGTCTTCTCCCTGGGTCGTTGCGAGGTGGGCGCCGACCGTCGCGACGTGCGGCATCCCGTTCATGCTGAGGTGGTTCCCGGGCACCGGCACCTCGGTCCAGCCGCCGGCGGCCAGCCGTCGCCAGTGCCGGGCCTGGTCCGCGGGGAACTCCGGGATCTCCTCCTGGTGCGCGAAGTACACGAGGTCGCCGGCGTAGGGGCGCGGGACGTATCCGTGCATGGCGCGGCCGTGCCGCTGCCAGGTGCGCAGGTAGCGGGGCAGGAACTCGGCCGAGAGCATGTCCTCGAACTCGGTGCCGCGGGCCTTGTCGGCGAGGTAGGCGATCTTCTCGTCGAGGGTGGGCAGCGCTTCGAGCTCGGCCATCGGGAAGTCCAGCCGGGCCAGGCCGTAGCGGAACAGGTAGTCGAGGATGTCCTCGCCGGACATCTCGGCGGGCAGGTTGCCGTGCGCGGGACTGTCGATCAGCACCACCTCGGGGCGGTACCCGTCGCGCGCGTCGAGCAGCTGGGCCATTTCGTAGGCGACGATGCCGCCGAACGAGGAGCCGCCGAGCCGGAACGGGGCCGTGAGGCCGAATTCCGTGAGCTGCTCCAGATAGTGCGCGGCCATCTCCTCGATGGTGCCGAGCTCCGCGGTGCCGTCCAGCATGGGCGAGCGGAGCGCGTAGACCGGCTGGTCGTCGGGCAGGCAGCCGGCCAGCTCGCGGTAGAAGAACACATCGCCGCCGATCGGGTGGACCAGGACCAGGGGCGGCCGGGACTGCGGTTCGCCCTTCTTGACGACGACGACCGACGGCGCGGCCGCCGCGGGGGCGTACCGGTTCGCCAGGTGTGCGGCCAGGTGCTCCGCGACGGCCTGGGGGGTGTGCTGTTCGAGGGCCATGAACTCCAGGCGGACGCCGGTCCGTTGCCGGATGCGGGCGACGAGCTGCACGGCGGCCAGCGAGTCCCCGCCGCGGGCGAAGAAGTCGTCGTCGGGCCGGACGTCCCGGACGCCGAGGACGGCGCGCCAGGCTTCCGCGACGACGGTGCTCACCTCGTCCTCCGCGACCGCCGCGGCCGGTTCTTCGGCCGTCGGCCGCGCCTCGGCCGGGGTGGCCCTCGACGGGGTGACGGCCGCGGTGCCGGTGCGGTCGATCCAGTGCTCGTGCCGCTGGAAGGCGTAGCCGGGCAGCCGCACCCGGTCGCGGGCGGTCAGGCCGTGGAAGGCGGCCGCGTCGACGTCGACGCCGGCGGCCCAGGCCGTGCCCAGGGCCGTCAGCGCGGTGGCCGGTTCCTCGCCGGCCCGGGCGGCCCGCGGCATGGCCGGGACCACCAGGTGGTCGGTGCGCGCTTGGTGGCCGCGCGCCGACCGGGTGAGGATCCCGCCGGGGCCCATTTCCAGCAGGACGGCGCCCCGGGTGCGCGCGTCCCCGTACAGCGTGGTCAACCCGCGGTGGAACTCCACCGTGCCGCGCAGCTGCGCCGTCCAGTACTCGGGGCGGGTCACCTGGGCGGGGTCGGCCCAGTCACCGGTCAGGTTGGACACGAACGGGACGGTGGGCGCGCGGAGTTCGATGCGCGCCAGCACGGCGGCGAACTCGTCCAGTACGGGGTCGAGCAGCCGGGAGTGGAAGGCGTGCGAGACCGCGACCCGGCGCCCGGTGACCCCGTCGGCGGCCAGCTCGGCGGCCAGCGCCTCGATGCCCTCGGGCGGGCCGGAGACCACACAGCTCAGGGCGTCGTTGACCGTGGCGAGGTCGAGGCCGTGCCGGTGCGCCACGGGCCGGATCCGTTCGGCGGGCAGCGGCACCGCGAGCATCGCCCCGGCGCCGGTGCCGGCGAGCAACCGGCCGCGTTCCAGGATCAGGGTCAGCGCGTCCTCCAGCGAGAACACGCCGGCCAGGCAGGCCGCGACGTACTCGCCGAGGCTGTGCCCGATCATCGCGACCGGCCGGACGCCGAGTCCGGTGAACCAGCGCGCCAGCGCGTACTCGACGATGAACAGCGCGGGGTGGGTGTAGCGGGTGTCCCCCACGCGCGCGGTGCGGCCCAGCAGATCGGCCTCGTCGAAGCCTTCGGGCAGGAGCGGCCGGAGGATCTCCAGACAGCGGTCCACCTCGGCCCGGAAGGCCGGTTCGCTGTCGTGGAGCGCCCGTCCCATCTCCTGGTACTGGGCTCCCTGGCCGGGGAAGAGGAACACCGCCGGGCGTCCTTCCTGCCAGGTGATCGGCTCGCGCTCCTCGGTGGTGAGCTTGCCGGCCAGGTCGGCGCGGCTGTCGCCGACGACGACGCGGTGGTGCCGGAAGCGGTGCCGTGCGGTGTGCAGGGTGTACGCGAGCCGGTCGAGCGGGACGTCCGGGTGGGTGGTCAGATGGTCCGCGAGGTCCCGCGACCGCTGTGCCAGCGCCTCCGGTGAGTGCGCCGACAGCATCAGCAGCTGCTGCGGGCGGGCGGGCGTCCCGGTGGACGCCGCGGCGGCCGGTGCCTCTTCCAGGACGACATGGGCGTTGGTGCCGCCGATCCCGAAGGAGCTGACGCCGGCCCGCAGCACGGGGTGCTCGCTGGTCCACGGCGTACAGGCGGTGTTGACGTAGAAGGGTCCCTTCTCCAGCTCCAGGCGGGGGTTGGGGGTGGTGTGGTGCAGCGTCGGGACCAGGGTGCGGTGCTCCAGGCACAGCACGGCCTTGATCAGGCCGGCGATGCCGGACGCGACGTCGAGGTGGCCGATGTTGGTCTTCACCGAGCCCAGCGCGATCCGCCGCGCGGGCACGTCGGCCTCGGCGAACGCCTCGTGCAGGGCGGCGACCTCGATGGGGTCCCCGAGGGCGGTGCCGGTGCCGTGTGCCTCGATGTAGCTGATCGTCGCCGGGTCGATGCCGGCCTTCCGGTGGGCGGTGCGGATCACCGCGGCCTGCCGCTGCCGGCTGGGCGCGGTGTAACCGATCTTCTGCCGGCCGTCGTTGTTGAGGGCGGTGGCCTTGATGACGGCACGGATCGGGTCGTTGTCGGCCAGCGCCCGGTCGAGCCGCTTCAGGACGACGATGCCGACGCCCTGCCCCTCGACGGTGCCCTGGGCGGCCTCGTCGAAGGCACGGCAGGAGCCGTCGGGGGAGAACACCATGCCGTCCTGGTGGACGTAGCCCTCGGTGCCCAGCTTGCCGATCGAGACACCGCCGGCCATGGCGATGTCGCAGTCCCCGGCCAGGAGTGCGGTGCACGCCTGGTGCACGGCGACCAGGGAGGTCGAGCAGGCGGTCTGCACGGTCACCGCGGGCCCGGTCAGGTTGAGCTTGTAGGCGACCTTGGTGCACAGGAAGTTCGCCTGGTTGTTGATCATCGCCTGGTAGCGGGTGGCCAGATCGGCGCCCTCCAGGCCCGGCAGGACGTGGTCCGGGGCGTAGTCGTTCTGGCCCGCGCCCGCGTACAGCCCGATGTCGCCCTCGTAGGTGTACGGGTCGCAGTGTGCGTCCTCCAGGGCGTGCCAGGCGCACTCCAGGAACACCCGGTGCTGGGGGTCCATGGTCTCGGCCTCGCGGCGGGAGTAGCCGAAGAACTCCGCGTCGAAGGAGGCGATGTCCCGCAGTCGGCTCTGCGCCCGGACGTATCCGGGCCGGTCGAGCTCGGCCTCCGGGACGCCGGCGGCCAGCAGCTCTTCCCGGCTGTAGTGGACGACCGATTCATGACCGGCCGTCAGGTTGCGCCAGTACTCCTCCAGGGTGTCGGCGTCCGGGAACCGGCCGGCCATGCCGATGACGGCGATGTCCGTGCCGCCGGGCTCCGCGGTGTCGCGTGCGGCCGGTGCGCGGTCCGGCCGGGTCTCGCCGTCGCGCGGCCCGTCGAGGTGCGCGGCGAGCGAGGCGATGGTCGGGTACGCGAACAGGTCGGTGAGGCTCAGCGTCCGCCGAATGGTCTCCGGCAGCCGGGCGTGCAGCTTGGTGAGCCGGATGGAGTTGCCGCCGGCCTCGAAGAACCGCTCGTGGACGCCGATCTCCTCGACGCCGAGTACCTCGCACCAGAGCCGGGCGAGCAGCTGCTCGGTCTCCCCCGCCGGGGCCACCGGCCGGCCGGTGCTCCGGCGGGCGGGCCGCGGCAGCGCCTTGACGTCCAGCTTGCCGCTGAAGGACAGCGGCAGCGCGGTCAGGTGCACCAGCGCGGCGGGCCGCATGTGCTCCGGCAGCAGCCCGGCCAGGTGGGCCCGGAGCGCCGGCTCGTCGAGGGGGGCGTCCGCGACGTAGTAGCCGATCAGGCTCTGGGCGCCGGCCGAGGTGTCCGGGCCGCCGTCCAGCGTCCCGACGAGCGCCGCGGTCTGTCGCACTCCGGGGAAGGCGGCGAGCGCGCTCTCCACCTCTCCCAGCTCGATGCGGTGGCCGCGCAGTTTGACCTGGGTGTCGATGCGGCCGACGAATTCCAGCTCGCCGTCGTCCAGCCAGCGGGCCAGGTCGCCGGTGCGGTACAGCCGGCCGTGCAGCGGGCTTTCGACGAACCGCGCCGCGGTCAGTTCGGGGTCGTGGAAGTAGCCGCGGGCGAGCCCGTCGCCGCTCAGGTACAGCTCACCCGTCGCGCCCACCGGCAGCGGCCGCAGCCGGGCGTCCAGGACGTGGGCCCGCTCGTTCGGCAGGGCGCGGCCGATGGTCACCTCCGGGCGGGCATCGGCCGCGGCGAGGTACTCGCGGGAGGTGGACCAGATGGTGGTCTCGGTCGGGCCGTAGACGTTCACCACCCGGGGGCAGCGCGCCAACGCGGCGTGCAGCAGGTGCCGTTCGAGCTTCTCGCCGCCGACGAGCAGCCGGGTCCGGTCGAGACCGCGCAGCGCGTCCAGCTTCATCTCCAGCAGGCTGGGCGTCAGCTGCACGAAGTCGTACGCCGAGCAGTCCAGTTCCGTGAAGAGGTGGTCACCGACGGTCATGCTGCCGCCGTCGAGCAACGTCAGACCGTATTCGAGGCCGAAGATGTCGAAGACGTAGTTGGTCATGCTGAAGGTGTGCAGCGGGCCGGCGCCGGGGAAGTGCCGGTCCCGCAGGGCCGCCATCGTCGCGGTGTAGGCGCGGTGTTCGACCATCACGCCCTTGGGCTGCCCGGTGGTGCCGGAGGTGAAGAGCACATACGCCAGGGCGTGCGCGGCGACCGGGAGATCCAGGTTGCCGGCGCTTTCCGCGGCGCATTCGGCGAGGGTCCGCGGGTCGTCCAGGGCGAGCACGGTCAGCTGGGGCCAGCGCGCCCGGACCCGCTCCTGGTGCCGGGAGTGGGTGAGCAGCAGCCTGGCGCCGCAGCTCTCGACGATGCGGGTGGTGCGCTCGTCCGGGTAGCCGGGGTCCAGCGGTACGTAGGCGGCGCCCGCCTTGAGCGTCGCGAGCAGTCCGACGAGGGTGTCGGCGCCGCGGTCGAGGAGCAGCAGAACGGGCTCCTCCGGCGCGGTCGCCACGTGTCGGCGGGCCACCCGGGCCAGCCGGTTGGCGGCCGCGTTGAGCTCCGCGTAGCTGAGCGTGCGGCCGTCGTGGTGCACGGCCGGCGCGTCGGGCGTACGGGCGGCCTGGGCCTCGAAGGCGCGGTGGATGACGGGCTCGGCGGGTTCCGCGGTGCCGGTGTCGTTCCACTGCCGCTGGCGTTCCAGGTCGGCGTCGTCGGCCGGGGCGAGGTCCGCCGGGGAGCTGTCCGGGGCGTCCGCGAAGCGCCGCAGCACCGACTCGACGCCGGCCAGCAGCCGTTCGGCGGTTCCGGGTGCGAAGAGTTCACCGGCGTGGTCGAGGGTGAGCTGGACCTCGTCGTCCTGTTCGGTCACCGAGACGACCAGCGGGTAGTCGCGCTTCTGGTGCCGGGAGACGAACCGGGGGCGCAGCAGCCGCTCGTGCTCGGTGTCGGTGACCGCCGGGTAGTTCTCGTAGATGAAGAGGCTGTCGAAGAGCCGGCGGCCGCCCGACTGGAGGGCCGCGAGGTCCACGACGGGCCGCCGGCCGATCTCGTGGATGTCCTCCTGCAGCCGCTGGACCTCCTCGATCAGGCTGTCGGCGCCGGTGTCGTGGCGGGCGATCAGCGGCACGGTGGAGAGGTAGAGGCCGACCGAGGTGTCGATGCCCTCCACGGGGAGGTCCCGGCCGGCGAGGACGGTGCCGACGACGGTGGTGTCGCAGTGGCCGTAGACGCTCAGCACCTTGTGCCAGGCGTACTGCAGCACGGCGTTGGTGGTGACCCCGTGCTGCCGGGCCGCGGACCGCAGCGCCGTGAGGAGTTCCGGACGCAGCGGGAGGGTCCGCTGCTCCTGGCGGAGCAGGTGCTTGTACGTGCCGAGGTCGAGGTGGCGGGAGTCGCTGTTCAGCAGTCCGCCGAGGTCGCAGCCGTTCTCCACGCCGGCCACGTAGTGCCGCCAGAACGCCTGGTGGTCGTCGGCGTGCCGGTGCAGATGGCGCTGGATCTCGGCGTAGTTCTCCGTCGGGAGTACGGGCGGCTCACCGGCGCGCAGCGCGAGGTAGCAGGTGTGCAGCGCCTGCAGCAGCAGCGGGCTGCTCCAGCCGTCGAGGATGGCGTGGTGGGTGTTGAGGACACAGGTGAAGTGGTCGGCGGCCCGCTTGACGAGGTGGACCCGGAACAGTCCGCCGACACCCAGGTCGTAGGGGATGCCACGGTCGCGCGCCAGCAGTGCGGCGAAGGCCGCGTCGGGGTCCTCGTGGTCGTTGAGGTCGACGTACTGCCAGGTCAGCCGGGATTCCCGGTCGACGACCTGGACCATCTCGTGGCGCCAGTCGAAGCGCATCCGCAGCGCGCTGAACGCCTGCTGGGTCCGGGCCCAGGCCTCGCGGTACAGGGCGGGGTCGATCTCCGCCGCGTAGTCCCAGACCGCCTGTACGCGATAGGCGTCGTCGACCTCGCCCTGGGTGAGGGCGTGGTGGATGAAGCCCTGCTGGAGGCCGGTGGCGGGGAAGACGCCGTCGAGCTCGCCGTGCTCCTGCAGCCGGTCCAGGTGCTCCTGCGGCAGCAGTCCGTCGATGTCGCTGGGCGTCAGGTACGTGCGCGGGCTGCGCGCCGTCGCCTCGACCAGGTCGTCCAGCCGTCGGGCGAACGCCCCGGCCAGCCGCTCGGTGTCCTCCTGCGGCAGCCGGGAGTGGAGGGTGAACCGCAGCCGTCCGTCGCTGACCATGCCGACCGCACTGACCGTGTACGGCAGTTGGTTGTCCGGGTCCGACCAGTCACCGGCCGGTTCGCCGGTGGGCTCCCAGAGGCCGTCGCCGGCCGTGTCGAGCCGGCCGAGGTAGTTGAAGCAGGCCCGGGGCAGGGCCCGGTCGTAGCCGAGCAGCGGGCCGTAGCCGAGGCCCTTGCCGGGGACCGCCCGGAGGGTCTCCTTGACCGAGGTCAGGGCGGCGGCCGGTTCGTCGGACGCGGTCAGCCGCACCGGGTAGAGGGTGGTGAACCAGCCGAGGGTGCGGCTGATGTCCGTTGCCTCGTCCAGTTCCTCGCGGCCGTGTCCCTCGACCATCAGGTGGCTGACGGTCCGGCCGGTCAGGTCGGACAGTGCCTGGGCGAAGGCGGCGAGCAGGAACTCGTCCACGCGGGTGCGGTAGGTGCCTTGGCAGTCGTCGAGCAGCAGCGCGGTGCGCTCCTCGTCGAGGGTGAGCTCCGCTTCGGACGGGACGCCGGTGTCCTGCTGGAGGACGGGCGGTTCGCCGAGGTCGGCGAGTACTTCCTGCCAGTAGGTCCGCTCGTCGGCCTGCCTCTCGGCGTACGCGGTCACGGCCTCGGTCCACTGGCGGTAGCTGGTGCCCTTGGCGCCGAGTTCCCCGCCTTCGTACAGGGTGCGGAGGTCCTCGGCGAGGATCCGCCAGCTGACGGTGTCGACGAGCAGGTGGTGCAGGGCGAGGAAGACCCGGCTGCTGCCGTCGGCGTAGCCGTGCAGATAGCCGAAGGCGTACGCCGGTCCGGCCGTCAGGTCGAAGTCGGCCTGCCAGTCGGTCAGTGCGCGGTGCAGCGCCGCGTCGCGTTCCGGCGTGCCCTCGTCGCCCGGCAGGTCGCGCACGTCGAGCACGCGCAGGGCGGGGACCGGGGCGGTGGTGTCGTAGTGCTGCCGCGGTCCCTGGGTGCCGGCCGTGTCGTGGCGCAGCCGGAAGGCGTCGTGGTGGTCGACCAGTGCGCGCAGGCAGGCCTCCAGACGCGGGAGTTCCAGTTCCGGGGTGCGGATCAGGAAGGACTGGTTCCAGTGCGCCGGCCGGGCGAGGTCCTGGGCGAAGAACCACGACTGGACGGGCAGCAGCGGCACCTCGCCGTCGAGGGTGCCCTGCTCGGCCCGTACGGCCGGTCCGGCGGGTGCGCCGGCGGCGGCCACCACCCGGTCGTGGAACCGTTCCACGGTGCGGTGGGTGAACAGGTCGCGCACCTGGGCCTGGATGCCGAACTGCTTGCGCAGGCGGCTGACCAGCCGGATGGCGATGATGCTGTCCATGCCGAGCCGCATCAGGTCGTCGGTGATGCCGAGCCGCTCGGCGGGGATGCCCAGCACCTCGGCCCAGGCGTCCCGCAGTTCCCGTTCGCGGTCGGTGCGCGGCGGTACGTGGTCGGCTGCGGCCGCCGACCCGGGTGCGGGCAGCGCGCCGCGGTCCAGCTTGCCGTTGGGGCTCAGCGGCAGCTCGGACAGGTGCAGCAGTACGTCCGGGACCATGTACTCCGGCAGGCTCGCGGAGAGCTGTGCGCGCAGCTCGGCGGGGTCGAGGGCGGCCTCGGCGACGTAGTAGCCGACGAGGGTCTGGCGGGGGCGGCCGGCGCCGGTGTCGTCCTCCCTGACCAGGACGACGCTCTGCGAGATCCGCGGGTCCTGGGTGAGGACGCTCTCGATCTCGCCGAGTTCCACCCGGTAGCCGTTGAGCTTGACCTGGAAGTCGTTGCGGCCGATGAATTCCATGTGGCCGGCGCGGGACCAGCGGCCGAGGTCGCCGGTGCGGTAGAGCCGGCCCAGGGTGGGGTGTTCGACGTACCGCCGGTCGGTGAGTTCCGGGTCCCGCCAGTACCCGAGGGCGACGCCGGCGCCGCCGATGTAGATCTCGCCGATGACGCCGACCGGACAGTGTTCGCCCTGGTCGTTGAGGACGTACATCCGCTGGTTGGGCATGGCCACGCCGTAGGGGATGCTGCTCCAGGACGGGTCGACCTCGTCGATCTCGTACCAGATGGACCAGATGCTGCCCTCGGTCGCGCCGCCCAGACTCATCACGACCGCTTGGGGGGCCAGCGCGCGGATGCGGTCCGGCAGGCCGGTGGGGATCCAGTCACCGCTGAGCAGGAAGGCGCGCAGGGAGTCCAGCCGTCCGCCCTCGTCGACGAGGAGTCCGGCGAGCTGCGGCACGCTGTTCCACACCGAGACCCGGTGCCGGGCCACCAACTCGGCCCAGTGCGCGGGGTTCTTGGTCTCCTGCTGGGCGGGGAAGACGATCGTGCCGCCGGCGGCGAGGGTGCCGAACAGGTCCCAGACCGACAGGTCGAAGCTGAGCTCGGACAGCGCCAGCACCCGGTCCTCGGCGGTCAGGCCGAAGCGTTCGTTGACGGCCAGGAGGGTGTTGACGGCCCCGCGGTGGCTGATCGTCACGCCCTTGGGGCGGCCGGTGGATCCGGAGGTGAAGATGACATAGGCGACGTCGTCGGGGTGCACCTCCGGCAGGGTGGCCGCCGGGTCGGGGCCCTGGTCGAGCAGGTCCTCGATGACCAGCAGGCGGGCGTCCAGGGCAGATACGTCGGCCCGTTCGTACTGCGCGCGCGAGACCAGGAGCGTGTGGACCCCGGCCTGGTCGAGGATCTCCGTGACCCGGCCGGCCGGCCAGTCGACGTGCAGCGGCAGATAACCCAGGCCGGCCTTCATGACCGCGGCGGTGGCCAGCACCTGGCCGTAGCCCTTCTCCGCGAGCACGCCGACCAGCCGCTCCCCGGCGGCCCCGGTCAGCTCGCCGCGCAGCCGCAGGGCGAGGGTGCGGGTCTGTTCGGTCAGCTCGCCGTACGTGTGGGTGCGGCCGGTGCCGGCGTCGATGACGGCGGGCGCCTCCGGCCGGCCCTCGGTGCGGTACCGGTCCTCGTAGAGGCCGAACAGGGTGTGCTCGTCCGGTGCGGCGTCGGCGGAATTGGCGGCGGCGATCAGGGCCCGGTCGGCGTCCGGAAGATAGGCGTCGCGGGGCAGTCCGGCCGCCCAGTCGCCGTCCGCCAGACGCTCGATGAGCAGGCAGTAGAGGGCGTTGAGGTGGTCGATGGTGGCCTCGTCGAAGAGCTGCTCGACGTAGAGCCATTTGCTCATGAAGCCGCCCGCGACCTCGATGGCCTGGAGGTCGATCCACGCCTGGGAGGTCTGCGCGCTCCAGTGACGGTCCTCGATCAGCTCGCTGTCGTCCAGGTACGCCCCGCGTTCAAAATCGCGGGTCTCGTTGCCGACGACACCGGTGAAGACGATCGGGGAGACGGCCTTGGTGGTGTCCAGGCCGTGCAGCTTGCTCAGGTCGCGCTGGACCTCCACACCCGAGTACAGCGCATGGCTGATGTCCTCCCACAGCACGTCGTGGGTGCGCCGGGTCAGTTCCTCGATGTCGGCGCCCCGGTCCGCGTAGTGGAAGAGCACGGTGGAGGTGAAGTTGCCGAGCAGGGACTCGGTGCCGTCGAGGACGGGGTAGCGGTTGAACAGGGTGAGGGTGAGCGGGAATTCCGCGGCACCGGAGAAGTACGAGATCACGCTGCCGAAGAGGCTGAGCAGCGCGGAGGACGTGGACACCCCGTGCCGGCGCGCCTGCTCCTTGAACCGCTCCCACACCTCGGGCGCGACATGGCGGGTGTGCTCGCCGAAGCGCGGGTGCTCGACGGTGTCCGGCGACTGGGCGAACGGCAGGGTGCAGCGCAGCGGGAGGCCGGGCAGCTTGTCCTGCCAGTAGGCGCGGTCCGCCTCGTACCAGGCGGAGTTCTTCAGCAGGCCGGTGTAGTCCTGGTAGTCCTTGAAGCTCGCCCGGGGCAGCTCCGGACGCCGGTCGGTGCCGCGGTAGATGTCGTCGAGGCGGCGCAGCACCGCGAGCCTGCTCTGCACGTCGAGGATGATCAGGTCCCAGCTGATGTGCAGCACGCTGCGGTCGCGGAAGCGGCTGACCTCGAAGCTGAACAGCGGGAAACGCTCCGGGTCGTACAGCTGGTGGGAGAGCCGTTCGCGGACCTCGCTCAGCAGCGCCGGGTCGTAGTCGTGCGCGGTGAAGTCGTGGACCGGAACACGGAAGCGCGGGACGTCGGCGACGTCGAGGACGCGCTGCTGGAGCCGTTCGTAGCTGAAGACGGTGCGCAGCACATCGCATTCGGCGATGAGCCGGTTCACCGACTCCGCAAGCCGGTCGGTGTCCAGCTCGCGGTACAGGTGCTCGGTGTAGACGTGGTTGGCGACGTTGCCGATCTCGTAGTTGCCGAGCCGTCCGACGAGGTACGCCTTCTGGATCTCGGTCATGTCGAACCAGCCGGCCGGATCCGCGCCCACGCCCGGCGGCAGCGCGGTGAGGTCGGCCTCGCCGGTGACCTCGCGGAAGTCGCTGGGCGTGTAGCGCACCGCGGTCCGTGCCGTGCAGTGGCCGATGATCTCGACGAGGGCCGCCTCCAGGGAACGGGCCAGCGTCCGAGTGGCGTCGGCGTCCAGCCGGCTGTCGACGCGGAGGTGCAGCCGGCCCTCGGTGACGTACGCGAAGACCGAGACGAGGGCGCCGGAGGCGTTGTCCGCCGGTACGGTCTCGCCGGCGTCCTCCATCACCAGTCGCCAGTCGTCGTCCCCGGACCGCTCCCCGTCCAGCTGGCCGAGGTAGTTGAACCAGATGCGGGGCAGCGGCCGGTCCCGGTAGCCGACCAGCGGGCCGAAGCCCAGGCCCCGGTCGGGCACCGCGCGCAGGCTCTCCTTCACGGCGCACAGGCTCGCGCCGAGGTCGTCCGCCAGGGGCAGCCGGACCGGGTAGAGGGTGGTGAACCAGCCCATGGTGCCGCTGACGTCGAGCGCGGCGCCGAGGTCCTCGCGGCCGTGCCCTTCGAGCAGGACGTGGTGGGTGCGCCCGCCGTCGACGGTTTCGAGGGCCCGGCCTAGCGCGGTCAGCAGCAGGTCGTCGATGCGGGTGTGGTAGGCGTGGTGCGCCGCGCCCAGCAGGTCGCGGGTGTGCTGCTCGTCGAGGGTGAACTCCTCGGCGCGGGCGGGGCCGTCGGGCGCCCGGTCCGGTGCGTCCGGGCGGAAGTCGGCCAGCAACTCGTCCCAGTACGCCCGCTGTTCCGGCCGTGCTTCGGCGTACTCGGCCACCGCCCGGCTCCACTGGCGGAAGCTGGTGCCCTTGGCCCCGAGCTCGCGGCCGTCGTAGAGCGCGCGCAGGTCGTCGGCGAGGATCCGCCAGCTGACGGTGTCCGTGATCAGGTGGTGCAGGGCGAAGAACACCCGGCTGCTGCCGTCGGCGTAGCCGTGCAGATGGCCCAGGGCGCAGACCGGCCCGTGCGTCAGGTCGAAGCCGCGCTGCCAGTCGGTGAGGGTGCGGTGCAGCGCGGTGGTGAACTCGGGGCTGCCCTCGGCGCCGGGCAGGGTGCGGACGTCGAGCGCGTGGACGCCGGGGAAGGCGGCCGCCGGGTCGTAGTGCTGGACGGGGACCGGGCCGGCGGTGTCGCGGTAGCGCAGCCGGAAGGCGTCGTGCCGTTCGACGAGGGCGCGTAGCGCCGCGGTCAGCCGCTCGTGGTCCAGCGCGGGCGTACGGAGGAGGAAGGACTGGTTCCAGTGCCCGGGGCGGGCGAAGTCCTGCGCGAAGAACCACGACTGGATGGGCAGCGGCGCCAGCTCCCCGTCGAGGGTGCCCTGCTCGGTCCGGGTCTCGGTGTGCGGGCCTGCCGCGGCCTGCCGTTGCTGCGCCACGAAGTCCGCGAACGCCTCGACGGTGGGCAGCGAGAACAGGTCCCGGACGCCGATCGCGAGCCCGAGCCGCTGGCGCATCCGGCTGGCGAGCCGGATGGCGACGATGCTGTCCATGCCCAGCCGGGTCACGTCGTCGCGGATGCCCAGTTCGCCGTCGCCGAGGCCGAGGCACTCCGCCCACAGGGCGCACAGCTGCTCCTGGAGCTCGGTGGTGGGGGCGACGCGGTCGGGGGCGCCGGCGGCGGGGACCCCGGGGTCCGGGAGCGCCTTGCGGTCGAGCTTGCCGTTGACGGTGACCGGTACGGCGGTCAGGTGCACCAGCGCGCCGGGGACCATGTAGGACGGCAGGGTGGCGTATAGCGACCGGAGCAGCGCGGCCTCGTCGAGCGGCTGGTCGGCGAGGTAGTAGCCGACCAGCTGCTGGTGTTCGGGGCGCTGCGGATCGGGCCGGCGGACCAGGGCGATGCCCTGCCGGACGCCGGGGCAGCGGGCCAACGCGGCCTCGATCTCGCCGAGTTCGATGCGGTAGCCGCGGATCTTGACCTGGAAGTCGTTGCGGCCGAGGAATTCGACGGTGCCGTCGGGCAGCCGTCGAACGAGGTCGCCGGTGCGGTAGAGCCGGCCGGCGCCGAAGGGGTTGTCGACGAAGCGCTCGGCGGTCAGCTCCGGGCGGTTCAGATAGCCGCGGGCGAGGCCGGCGCCGCCGAGGTACAGCTCGCCGATCGCCTGCGCGGGCAGCGGTCTGCGGGCCGGGTTCAGCACGTACACCTGGGTGTTGTCGATGGGCGTGCCGATCGGCACGGTGTCGGCCACCGGGCCGGTGCAGGGGTGGTGGAGGACGTCGATGGACGCCTCGGTCGGGCCGTAGAGGTTGTGCAGGGCCGCGTCGGGCAGCAGCCGGTGGGCGGCGCGTACCTGCTCGGGCTTGAGCTCCTCGCCGCTGCAGAAGACGTAGCGCAGACTGGCGAGTCCGTCCGGGGCGGGTCCCGCGGAGGTCTCCAGGGCCTCCAGGAAGACGCCGAACATCGACGGCACGAAGTGCAGCACGCTGATCCGCTCGCGTGCGACGAGTGCCATCAGGGCGTACGGGTCCTTGTGGTCGCCGGGGTCGGCGAAGACCACGGCCGCGCCGAACCAGTTGGCCCACAGCAGTTCCCACACCGACACGTCGAAGACGTACGGCGTCTTCTGGAGCACCCGGTCGTCGGGGCCGAGCGGGAAGGCCCGGTTCATCCACCGGATGCGGTTGACCAGTCCGCCGTGCTCGCACAGCACGCCCTTGGGGCGGCCGGTGGTGCCGGAGGTGTAGATGACGTACGCGAGGTCCGCGCCGGTGAGCGGCAGTGCGAGGTCGTCGGCGGTCTGCCGCGCCAGTTGGTCCGCGGTGGCGGTTCCGTCGACGGATGTCACGGGTACCGGCAGCCCTGCCCCGCTGCACCGGGAGAGGTGCCGCTCGTCGGTGAGCAGCAGCGGGCTGCCGGTGTCGGAGAGCAGGAAGCGGAGCCGCTCGTCGGGTGCGTCGGGGTCGACGGGCACATAGGCGCAGCCGGCCTTCATGACGGCCAGGACCGAGATCAGCATGTGCTCGCTGCGGTCCAGGAGCAGACACACCAGGGTGCCGGGCGCGACCTGGTGCTCCGCGATGAGCCAGCGGGCCAGGCGGTTGGCCCGTTCGTTGAGCTCCCGGTAGCTCAGCCGCCGGTCGCGGTGGATGACGGCGGTGGCGTCGGGTGTGCGCCGCACCTGCCGCTCGAACATCTCGACCGCGGTGCGTACCGGCCCGTGGTCCCGCTCGGTGGCGTTCCACCGGTCGAGCTGCCGCAGCCCGTCGGGGCCCACCAGGTCCAGGCCGTCGGTCGGGGCGTCGGCCCCCGCTTCGGCGACCGACCGCAGCACCCGGAGGTAGGTGTCGAAGAGGCCCTCCACGTAGGCGCGTTCGTAGCGTGCCTCGGCGTAGGTGACGGTGAAGGTCACCCGGTCGCCGTCCTCCTTGGCGATGACCGAGATGCCGAACTTCTCCGCGAGGTCGCGGTAGGGCAGCACGCGGTGGCCGGGGGCGGCGCCGGACCGGGCGGGCCGGGTGAAGTTGTGCATCGTGAAGAGGACCTGCAGCGCGTCGGCCAGGTCGGCGGCGCCGCCCGGCAGCGCGTCGGTCAGCATGTTCAGGTTGAGCTGGTGGTGCTGGTTGAGCTCGATGACGTCGTCGTTGACGCGGCGGGCGTTGTCCAGGAAGCGGTCCTCGCCGCGGAACTCCGGGATCAGCGGCAGGGTGTTGATGAACGGGCCGATCGCCGACTGGAAGGCGGGCGGCCGGTTGGCGACCGTGATGCCGACGGCGAAGTCCCGCTGCCCGCCGGCGAAGCTGCCCAGTGTGTGGTACAGGCCGGTGAACAGCAGGGCGTACAGACTCAGCCGATGCGCTCCGGCGAGCTCCTTCAGGGCCCGGCAGGTCTCGGGCGGCAGCTCGTGGACGAGGGTCTCGGCCCGGTTGTCGGCGCCGCGGGCGGGGCGCCGCTTGAGGCGCAGCTTCTCGGCGGCGGCCAGCCGGCCGGCGAGCCGTTCGCGCAGTGCGGTGTAGGCGGGCCGGGCGAGCTCGATCTGCTGCTGGGCCGCGAGGTCGAAGTAGTTCGGCTCGCAGGTAGCGGCGAATGCGCCGTCCTCCGCCTCGTGCAGCGCGGCGAGCCGGTCGGCGAGCAGCTCCATCGAGTAGGCGTCGGACAGCATGTGATGGTGCGTCAGTCCGACGACGACGGCCGGGCGGTCGGTGAGTTCGATGACCTCGGGCCGGATCAGCCGTCCGTCGGCCAGCGGTAAGGCGGTACGGGCCCGCTCCTCACGCAGCGCGTCCAACTCCCCGGCGGCGAGCCGGGTCCGGGCGATCTCGTAGGAGTCCGCCGGCAGCAGCTCGTACGAGAGGTCCTCGTGGACCCGCATCCGCAGCACCGGCTCCGTGGCGAGCAGCGCCCGCACCGCGCGTTCGGCCGCGTCCGCGTCGATGTCGGTGAGCTCGACGAACAGCGGGATGGTGTAGGTGTACCCGAGCTCGTCGATGCGGCTCTGCAGGTACATGCCCTTCTGGATGGAGTGCAGCGACCTGTCGTGGGCGTCCTCCGGCAGCCTGAAGTGCGTGGCCCGCCGGGCCTGTTCCTCGGAGTCGATGCCGTTCAGCGCGAGCAGGGGCAGCAGCCGCGGCTTGCTCTCCTTGACCCGGTCCTTGAGCTCCTGCGGGAAGCCGGTGTCCTGCGGGAAGGAGAAGCCGAGCCGGTCCTCGCCCTTGTTCCAGACGAGAACGCGAGCGGCCCGGAGGTCGTTCAGCAGTTCCAGCTCGGGGTTCACAGCTCTCCTTCTTCGCGGTCGGCGACCACCTCGGCGGCGCCGACGTGCTCAGCAAGCTTGATGATCGTGTCGTTCTGGTAGAGGTCCCGGAGTTTCAGCTCGATCCCCAGGTCCCGCTGGAGCAGGCGCACCAGCTTCATGGCGGCGAGCGAGTTGCCCCCGACCGAGAAGAAGCTGTCGTTGGCGCTGAGGGCGGCGGCGGGGCGGCCGAGGATCTCCGCCCAGACCGCGGCCAGGGCGCGTTCCCGGTCGGTCGACGGCTCGACGTGGACGCCGGTGAACTCGACGGGCGGGAGCCGGTCGGCGGCCAGCTTTCCGTTGGCGCTGAGCGGCAGTGCGTCCAGTACGGCGTAGCCGCTGGGCAGCATGTAGTCCGGGAGGGCCCGGGCGAGTTCCTCGGTGACCGCCGCGGTCAGCGTCAGCGGCTCGGCGGGGCTGTCCGGCGCGGTGAGCGCCGCCTCGTCGACCGCGCCCACCGCCATGGTGTAGACGCCGCCGTCGGTGATCCGCAGGCCCAGTGGGCAGGTTCCCAGCCCGTCGGCCCGCAGCCGTTCGCTCAGCCGCTGGAAGAGGAACCCGGCCGACAGATCGGTGGCCAGGTCACCGTCGGTCGGGCCGCTCTCCAGGGTGAGCAGGCAGCGGGCGCGGCGCAGGATGGCGTAGACGTCGCTGACCCGGTCGAAGACGGGCAGGAGGTCCGGGTCGTAGCGACGCTCGCCGCCGGCCTCGGCGTATCCGGTGCCGTCCATCTGCCGTACGAAGCAGGAGAGTGGGAGCGGCACGGGCCGGAAGCCGCCGCCGGACCCGTTGCCGTTGTCCCCGTCGCTGCCGTTGTCCCCGTCGCTGCCGGTGCCGTCGCCGCTCAGGACGATGCGGCAGAGCAGGCTGTGCTCGTCGTCCAGCCGGCGCTCCTCCGGCACCACCCGGTACGGGATGCCGCGCGCGTCCAGGGCCTCGGTGAGCAGGGCGAGCATATGCCCGGCCTCCAGCCGCGCCAGCCGGCCCGACCGGTCGCCGTACAGCGGGGTGATGGCCGGCCGGTGGAGGACCAGCTGGAGCTCGTCCGTCCCTTCCCCGGGCCGGCCCTTCAGGTCGTCGAGGCGGTGGGCGCACAGCTCGCCGGTCAGGGGGTGGTGGTAGAGGTGCTCGCCCTCCCCCGCCCACTGCACGAAGGTGCGCACCGCGTAGCTGCTGCCCGCGGACGGGTAGCGGTACTTCGGCAGCGCCCGGTCCGGCAGCTCGACCGCGGTCAGCACGCTCAGCAGCTGCGCCCAGTCGCCCGGGCCGAGCCGGACCGGGTCGCGCGTCGGGCGGGCCGTGGCGGACGCCAGGACCTCGGCGTAACGCTTCTGCGGCAGTGCCGGGTCGACCGCCGCATCGAGGAAGTGCCGGTAGCTCTTCGCCCGGACGTACGCCGCCGGGTCGGGCCGGCCGGCCGCGGGGACCCGGGGCTCGGCGGTCGCCAGCACGCCGGGCGCACCCAGCAGGAACGCCTCCTTGTCCAGGTCCGGGTCGCCGTCCCCGGTCAGCGGCCGGTGGTCGCCGGCCGGGACGAGGTAGCCGACCAGCCGGTCGTGCTCCTCGCCGGGCTGGATGCGGGCGACCGCCCGGTCGACGCCCGGCAGCCGGGTCATCTTGGCGGCGATCTCCTCCAGCTCCACGCGGTAGCCGTTGAG
This sequence comes from Streptomyces sp. NPDC059649, assembly GCF_042734445.1. Lineage (NCBI taxonomy): Bacteria > Bacillati > Actinomycetota > Actinomycetes > Kitasatosporales > Streptomycetaceae > Streptomyces > Streptomyces sp. NPDC059649. The sequence goes on along the minus strand of NZ_JBHWDV010000002.1, from coordinate 379,996 downwards.
CTTGACCTGGAAGTCGTTGCGGCCGATGAACTCGATGTGGCCGGCGTCCGACCAGCGGCCGAGGTCGCCGGTCCGGTAGAGGCGGCCCAGCCGGGGGTGCTCGACATAGCGCTCGGCGGTCCGCTCCTCGTCGCGCCAGTAGCCCAGCGCCACGCCCGCACCACCGATGTGGATCTCGCCGATCACCCCGACCGGGCAGTGCTCGCCCTCGGCGTCCAGCACGTACATCCGCTGGTTCGGCATGGCCACGCCGTACGGAATGCTGCTCCAGCCGGGATCGACCTGTCCGATCTCGTACCAGATCGACCAGATGCTGCCCTCGGTCGCGCCGCCGAGGCTCATCACCACCGCGTCCGGCACCACGGCCCGGATCCGGTCCGGCAGACCGGTGGGGATCCAGTCGCCGCTGAGCAGGAAGGCCCGCAGGGAGTCGAGGCGTCCGCCCTGGTCGACGAGGAGTCCGGCGAGCTGCGGCACGCTGTTCCAGACCGAGATCCCGTGCCGCTCGACGAGTTCGACCCAGTGCGCCGGGTTCTTGGTCTCGGCCTGCGCCGGGAAGACGACGGTCCCGCCGGCGGCCAGGGTGCCGAACAGGTCCCACACCGACAGGTCGAAGCTGAGCTCCGACAGGGCCAGCACCCGGTCCGACGCCGAGACGCCGAACCGCTCGTTCACCGCGAGCAGGGTGTTGACGGCGCCGCGGTGGCTGATCGTCACGCCCTTGGGGCGTCCGGTCGACCCCGAGGTGAAGATCACGTACGCCACGTCGTCCGCGGCCACCGCGGGCAGCACCGGCTCGGCGACCGGCTCCCGCTCCAGCAGGTCTTCGATCACCAGCAGACGGCACACCGGTTCCAGGGCGCGCACGTCCGCGCGCTCCCACTGCCCGCGCGAGACCAGCAGCGTCCGGGTACCGGCCGATTCGAGGACCTCGCCGATCCGGGCGCCGGGCCACTCCACGTTCATCGGTACGTACGCCGAGCCCGCCTTCATCACCGCGAGCGTGGTGACGACCTGGAGGTAGCCCTTCTCGGCGAGGACGCCGAGAGTGTCGGGCCGGCCGGGCAGTGCGCCGGCGAGCCGGACGGAGTCGTCGTGCAGTTGGTCGTAGGTGTACGTCCGTCCGGTGGCCGCGTCGACGACGGCCGTGCTCTGTCGGCACCCGGGCTCGTCCAGCCGGCTTTCGTAGAGGCTGAACAGGGTGTGCTCGCTGGTCGGTTGGTCGGCGGCGTTGGCCGCTTCGATCAGCGCCAGGTCCTCGGCCGGCACCGGCAGCGACGGGAAGCGGCCGGTCTCCCAGTCCAGTGCGGCGAGTTGTTCGATGAGCCGGCAGTAGCCGTCGTGCATGGCGTCGATGACCGCGGGGTCGAAGAGCTGCTCGACGTAGTCCCACTCGGCGACGAAGCCCTCGTCGGTCTCGTACGCCTTGTTGTCGAGCCACACCTGCGGGGTCTGCGAGATCGCATGGTCGATGCCCAAGTAGCCGTCGTCCAGGGGCAGTTCGAACATGCTGGCATTGCCCTTGGCGCCCAGGGTGCTGGTCAGCACGACCGGCGCGACGATCTTGCTGACGGGTATGGAGTGGCGGGTCTTCAGCAGCCGCTGGAAGTCGACGCCGTCGAAGAGGTTGTGGTCGACGTCCTGGAGCAGTTCGCCGTGGGTCCGGCGGAGCTTCTCGGCGATGCCCAGCTCGCGGTCGATCCGGTAGTCGAAGAGTTCGAGGACGGTGAAGTCGCCGATGACGCCGTTGATGTCGGGGTGCAGCGGCAGCCGGTTGAAGAGCGTGAGGTTCATGCACAGCCGGTCCTGGCCGCTCCACTGCCCGAGGACCCGGCTGAAGAGCTCCACGACGAGGGCGGTCGGGCTGATGCCGTGGCGGACGCACTTGGCCGACAGCGCGTCCCACACCTCGGCGGGGATCACCTTGCTCTTCCGCCGGAAAACGGGGCTGCCGATGTCCGAGGGGCGGGCCCGCAGCGGCAACCGGAGGTCGAGGTGGTAGTCGTCCGCCTTGGCCTCCCAGTACTCCTGGGCCGCGCGCATCAGCGGACTGTCGCGGACCCGCTCGTACTGCAGCACATAGTCCCGGTAGCTGATGCCGAGGTCCGGCAGACAGCGCCGCGGGTCGGCGTAGAGCTGGGCCCACTCGTCGAAGAGGATGTCGAAGCTGCCCATGTCGATGATGAGCGCGTCGAAGCTGATGTGCAGGCGGTAGATGCCGTCGAGGCGGCTGAGGACGACGTCGAAGAGGGGGTACTCCTCGGGGTCGTAGAGCTTGTGCGAGTAGGTGCCGCGCAGCCGCTCCAGAGCGTCCTGGTCCGGCAGTTCGTGGTAGGCGATCCGGTAGCGGGGGACCTCGTCCTCGGCGAGGAAACGCTGCTGTCCGTCGGTGATGACCGTGCGCAGGGCGTGGTGGCGCCGGATGAGGCGGTTGTACGCCTCCTCCAGCCGCGCGTGGTCGACGTGCCGGTACCGGAACTCGCTGTAGACGTGCGTCGAGACGCTGCTCAGCTCGAAGCTGTTGAACCGGCCGAGGTAGTAGGTCTGCTGGACGTTGGTGAGCGGGAACGGCTCGTGGAGCTCCGCGGTGTCGGTGCCGTCGAGCACGAAGTCGCGGTAGGCGAAGTCGCCGAGGCTGCCGGCGACCAGCGGCGCCAGGCTGCGGATCGTCTTCTCGCGGAACAGGTCCCGGATGCGGATGTCACAGCCCAGCACGCTGTTGATCTTGTTGACGAGCTTGATGCCGAGGATGCTGTTGCCGCCGAAACCGAAGAAGTCGTCGGTGACCCCGACGGCCCGGCCGCCCTTGGCCGTGACGCCGAGGACCTCGTCCCAGATCTCGCACAGCCGGGTCTCCAGTTCACCGGACGGTGCCAGGTAGCCGCCGGTGAGGAACGCGGACGGGTCCGGCAGACGGCTGCGGTCGATCTTGCCGTTGACGTTCAGCGGCATGCTCTCCAGGTGGATGAGCACGGCCGGCACCATGTAGTCGGGAACGCGGTCCGCCAGGTGCTGCTGGAGCTCCTCCTGCGCCACCGGTTCGGCGGCGACGTAGTGGCCGACCAGGAAGCGCGCCTCGTCGCCCTGGGCCCCGGCCGGTTCGTGGACGGTGACCAGGCTCTGCTCGACGGCGGGGTGGGCCTGGAGCGCGCTCTCGATCTCACCGAGTTCGATCCGGTGGCCGCGCAGCTTGATCTGGAAGTCGTTGCGGCCGAGGAACTGGAGGTCGCCGCCCGGCAGCGCGCGGACCAGGTCGCCGGTGCGGTAGATGCGCTCCTCGGGTACGGACGGGCCGTCGCCGGCCGTCGCCGGCGGCGGGGTGAGGAACCGGCTCGCGGTCAGCTCCGGCGCGCCCAGATAGCCGCGCGCCAGCCCGCTGCCGCCGATGTACAACTCACCGGCCACGCCCGGCGGGAGCGGCTGCAGTTCCTCGTCGAGGACGTAGACGCGGGTGTTGGCGACCGGCCGGCCGATCAGCGGCTCGGGGGCGTCCGGCGTCAGCAGGTGGCGGGTGGACCAGACGGTGGTCTCGGTGGGTCCGTAGACGTTCCAGCAGACGTCGACCGAGGCCGCCAGCACGGCGGCGAGCTGCGGCGACAGCGCCTCGCCGCCGCACAGCGCACGTACGGGCAGCCGCTTGCCGTCGAGGCTCTGGGTGATCAGGTGCCACAGCGACGGGGTCGCCTGGACGATCGCCACGCCCTGTTCGATCAGGCCGATCAGCTTGCCGACGTCGAGCAGGTCGGCGCGGCCGGCCAGGACCACCGTGCCGCCGTGCAGCAGCGGCATGAAGAGCTCCAGGGTGGAGATGTCGAAGGCGATGGTGGTCACCGCCAGCATCCGCTCCCCCGGCCGGAAGTCGAGGCACCGGCCGATGTCCTCCGCGATGTTCAGATAGCTCTTGTGCTCGACGGCGACGCCCTTGGGCCGGCCGGTCGTACCCGAGGTGTAGATGACATAGGCGAGGTCGTCGGCGGAGACCGGGGTGTCGAGGTCCTCGTCCGAGAGGGACGGGTCCGGGCCCGCCGCCCATACGGCGAGGAGGTCATCGGCGTCCATGGCGACCACGGAGGCGCCCGCACTGCTCCCCGCCAGCCGGTCGGCATGCGCCCGGTCGCTCACGACCAGCGCGGGCGAGCTGTCGGCCAGGATGCCGGCGGTCCGCCGCAGCGGGGAATTCAGGTCCAACGGCACATACGCACAGCCCAGTTTCAGCGCCGCGACGGCCGCGATGAGCAGGTTCTCGGTGCGGTCCAGATACAACGCGATCAGATCGCCGGGCGCGACCCGGTACCGGGCGTGCAGCAGCCGGGCGAACCGGTTGGCCGCCGCGTTGAACTCCCGGTAGCTGAGGGTGGTCTCGCCGCAGATGACCGCGGCCACGTCCGGATGGAGGGCGGCCTGCTCCTCGATCAGCCGGTGGAGGGGCCGGTCGTCGCGGTAGGGGGCGTCGGTGCGCACCCGCTCCTCGTCGAGCCGCGCACGCAGTCCCGCCGGCAGGGCCAGCAACGCGCCGAAGGGGACGGCCCCTTCGGCGAACCGGTCCACCACGTCGAAGAACCCGTCCAGGTGCTCCGGCAGCACCGCGAGGAACGGCAGCCCGGCCGGAGCCACGATCTCCAGCACCCCGCCGTCGTGATCGGCCCGCAGGCTCAGCAGCGCGGGAGGACGCTCACCGTCCTCGTCGCCCGCTCCCGAAACGTCCCAGCACACCTCGACCCGCGGATCCCAGCTGTCACCGAATACCGCGTCGAAATCGTAGAAGGGATTGGCGCAGACGGCCGGACGGGCCACGGAGATACGTTCATCGAGAGCGTCGGCCCGCAGCGCACGCGCCACCTCCAGATAGCTGCGTATGCGCCCCTGCGGAGTGCGCAGCTCATATCCGTAGAGCCCGGCCCTACGGGAATTCAGCAGCGTCTGCAGAGCGAGGGCGAGCCATTCGAGACGGGTCGCGTCGAGGGCCGCGCGATGCCGCTCCGGAATCTCGTACCGAAGGGTCGTCAGGGGTGGGTGACCTTCGCCCGTTTCGGCGCCCAGGAGCTCCGCGAGGTCACAGCGGTCCGGATGCCGTTCCGCCGCCCGCGCCGCGGCGGCGAGTTCCTCCGCCGCGGCTGCCATCTCCAGGTAAGCGGCCAGGTCATGGGGGCGTTCCTCGCCCCGCGGAACGAACTCCAGCCGCTCCGCGCCTTCCCGGGAGAGGTGGATCAGCGCGTCGACACAGACGTCCAGCAGCGCGCCGCGCAGGGCACTGACCGAGGGGGCGCCGCGCACGGCGGCACTCCGCACCAACGCCTCCTGCCCCGGAGTCCGCAGATAGCAGTCGACGGCCGGCGCCTTGTGCAAGGCATGAATTTCCGGCGCCAGAAGCGGCGCCTCGACTCCCCGCAATGCGCCGGAGAGACCCACCACACAGTCGATCCGCCGACCGGCCAGACCGTCTTCGTCAACGACCATCGCATTGTGCGTGAAGTGCTTGCGCCACTCGTCCGACCCGACCGGATCGCCCGCCAGGAGATAGACGAAGTGCCCGGCATCCACCAGGTACTCGGCGATATCCGGCCCGAGCGCACCTAACTCCGACCCGACCAGCACATGGAGAATCTTCATTTGCGGATATCCCCCGCTCCCATGACAAATGCAGCGCACAGGAAGGGTCCGCGAAGGGCCCCCCGTACACTTCTATCCGTATCGAGAAAGGAAACGTAAAAACGCAGAACAGTTACCGGCTCAATCGACCCAGATGAGCTCGCGCATGGCGTTCAGCACCACACGGAGCGGTCGACTCGACCTTCATCCCACCCGCTTCAAAGGCGCCAAGGCAGGTCCTCCCCCGCTTTCATGTCCGCATTTAGGCAATCACCAGGCGCTACGCGGTGTCAAGCGCTGCCTAAAGGTCAAAGAAAGGCTCTTCCTCGATATAAGGAGTTTTTAGAGGGAGCAATAGGGAGGCTTATCACCGGGCCACGGGCGCCCCGGCCCGGCGACGGCCCGGACACCGCCCCCGGGAGCCCCGAACTCCCGCCCGGCACACGGCTGACGTGCACCTTCCTCGTACACCCAGGCCGGCCCCGCGCCCAGCAGGCCGGCGTCACTTGGGTGCCGGGAGGGGCGGTACGAGGGGGACGCCTGGCGAGATGAGGGGGACGCCTGGGATGCACGGAAGCTCCGCCACCCCCTCCCTCCCCTTTCCCCGTTCGGCCCCACTGACCGAGATCCGACGCCCGGCATTTCTGGTCTATGCGGTCGGTTTTCCGTCCGGCCTATCGGGCGCCCACCCGGCCTATAGCGCAAGGGACTTCGGGCATTTCTCCAAAGGACGGGCCGGGCCGGAAAGGCCGGGCGCCGCTACCGCGCCCGCGAAGGGTCAGCGCGAAACCCCGGGGACCGGCAGCAGCCGGTAAGTGCCCGCCTCCGCGGTGACGAGGCCGGCGGTCGGCGGCGGGAAGTGGCTGCCGAGGAGCAGGCTTTCGGTTCCGGCGAGCGAGGCGATCAGTTCGCGGCGGCTCCGGACGGCCCGGGCGGGGTCGATGTCCACGCAGCTGGTGATGCCGGGGCGGTGCAGCTGCACGGGGTGATGGACGCAGTCGCCGGTGATGACGGCCGAGCGGGCGCCACTGCGGAGTTCCACCGCGATCTGACCCGGCGTATGCCCCGGGGTGGGCCGCAGACGGATACCGGGGGCCACTTCACTGCCCGCGTCCGGGACGTCGACCAGGTCGAGCAGCCCGGCGTCCCGCACCGGATGGACCGAGTCACGGAACATCTGTTGCCGCGGCTCGTCCATCGTGACGCCGGCCCAGTAGTCCCACTCCGTGCGCGCGACCAGATAACGGGCGCGGGGGAAGGCCGGAATCCAACTCCCGCCGCTCTCCCGGGTGTTCCAGCCGACATGATCGGTGTGCAGATGCGTCAGGATGACCAGGTCGACGCTTTCGGGCGCGAAGCCCGCAGCGGTGAGCCGTCGGAGATAGGGGGTGTCCAGATGGTCCCAGGCCGGGTCGGCGCGGGTCTTGCCGTTGCCGATGCCGGTGTCGACCAGCACCCGCAGACCGTTCGCCTCGACGGCGAAGCTGTGGCTGGCCAGTCGCAGCACACCGTCGGACGTGGCGAAGTCCGGCCGCAGCCAGGGGGCGTCGCCCACCACGGCGGGAGTGGCCTCGGGCAGCAGCCAGCGGCCGGTCGGCGGCGGGAGTTCCGTCTCGTCGACGCGGTGCACCAACAGGTCACCGACGGCCCAGGTCGGCCCGGAGCCGTGGGCAAGGGCGTGCGGGGGCGGCGTGAACTGACGCATCACGTCCTGATGCATGGCATCCCTCTCCAGCTAAAGCAGCTTCTTTGCGTTAGCGGCACCGTATGCCGTACGGTCCCTTAACGCAAACATTCAGCTTTAGGGCGCACCCCGACACCGACTCATGCGGCCCCGACCCGCTTCACACCCTCCCGTCCCACACCCTCACGCCCCACACGCTCACGCATCTCTCTCACTCCACTCACGCCCCAGGAAGGGAGTTCCGCAATGCCCGCCGAAGATCTCTCCCCGCAGGAAGCGGCCCGTTGGGCCCTGCGGGCCGGCCTGCCCGTGGAATCCGGGCGGCTCGACCTGATAGCCGCCACGGCGAACCACATCCAGCACGTCCTGCGCCCGCTGCGCGAACTGGACCTGTCGGACACCGCCCCCGCCGTCGCCCCGCCAACTCCCGCCCCCACCAAGGCACTCGTCGCCGGAGAGGAGCCGACCGATGCACGTGCCGTATGAGCTGTCGCTCGCCGACGCGGCCCGGGCGATCGCCGCCCGCGAGCTCTCGCCGGTGGAACTGACCGACTCGGTCCTGGCACGGATCGAGGAGGTGGAAGGCGACCTCGGGGCCTACGTCACGGTACGCGCGGACGAGGCACGGAAGGCCGCCGCACAGGCGGAACGGGACATCGCGGCGGGCCGGCACCGCGGGCCGCTGCACGGAATCCCGATGACCCTGAAGGACCTCATCGACGTCGAAGGGCTGCCGACGACGGCCAGTTCCCGGGTACGCGCCCGCCACCTGGCCCTCGCGGACAGCACCGTCGCGGCACGCCTCCGAAGCGCCGGGGCGGTACTGCTGGGCAAGACCCATACGCATGAGTTCGCGTACGGCCTGACGACCCCTCAGACGCGGAACGCCTGGGCCGCCGACCGGGTGGCCGGCGGCTCCAGCGGCGGCTCGGCGGTGGCGGTCGCGGCAGGGGAGGCGACCTTCGCCATCGGGACGGACACCGGCGGCTCGATCCGTGTTCCCGCCGCCCTGAACGGCGTCGTGGGGCTCAAGCCGACATACGGACTCGTCCCCATGGACGGCGTCACACCGCTGTCCTGGTCCCTGGACCACATCGGCCCGATCACCCGCACGGTCCGCGACGCGGAACTCGTACTCGCCGCCCTCACCGGTCACCACACCACGGAAGGCCCCTCCCCTACGGTCGCGAGCCTGGCCGGCCTACGCGTCGCCGTCCCCCGCAACTACTATTTCGACCGGGTCGCCCCCGAGGTCGCCGCCGCCGTCCGCGCGGCCATCGCTCAACTCTCCGCACTGGGCGCCGAGTTGAGCGAGATCGACATCCCGATGACCGAGTACGTCCAGGCCACCCAGTGGGGCGTCATGGTGCCCGAGGCCACCGCCTCACACGAACAGACCCTGCGCACGTCCCCCGAGCTCTACGGACCCGACGTCCGCGTCCTGCTGGAGGCGGGCGGACTCATACCGGCGACCGACTATCTGCGCGCCCAGCGGGCCCGTGCCCTGATGCACCGTGCCTGGGCGCGGCTGTTCGATGAGGTCGACCTCATCGTCGCACCGACCGTCCCCTGCACGGCCGTCCACCGCGACCAGGAGGAGATCAACTGGCCGGCCACCGAAGGCACCGAAGGCACCGGAAGCACCGAGAGCGTGTCCGACGCGTACGTCAGGCTGTCGGCCCCGGCGAACCTCACGGGCCTGCCGTCGCTCTCCCTGCCCGTCGGCCTGGACAGCGCGGGGCTGCCCATCGGCATGCAGCTCATCGGCCGGGCGCTCGACGAGGCCACCCTCCTGCGCGCCGGACGCGCCTACGAGACGACCCATCCGCCCGTCACCCGCTTCGGCCCACCAGCCGGTCACGGCGCGCCCGCACCGAGCCTCGCCCCAGCCCCCTAGCCACCCCTGTTCCCTAGCCACCCCCGTTTCCCTGACCCGTCCCATCCCATCCCACTGCCATTGCCACTGACGCAATGATTTTGCGTTAAGCTGGAGGGCATGAGTCCCCAACCAGCTGCCCGGCCTGGAGGCCGCAGTGCCCGCGTACAGCAGTCCGTACACGCGGCGGTGCGCGCACTCCAGGCCGAGCAGGGGCGCGGCGACCTCACCATCCCCCAGATCGCCGCGCGGGCCGGCGTCACCCCGTCGACCATCTACCGCCGCTGGGGAGACCTCCAGGAGCTGCTCTCGGACGTCGCGGTGGAACGACTGCGGCCCGAGGCGCCCCCGGCCGACCACGGAAACCTCCGCGCCGACCTGGAGCACTGGGCCGCCGCCTTCTTGGAGGAGATGTCGTCCCCGCCGGGACGCTCGTACATCCGCGACGCCCTGGCCGGCGATCCGGACGGCAGCAACCCCGGGCGGTGCTCGGCCTACGCCGTCGACCAGGTCGACACCATCCTCACCCGGGCCGCGCAGCGCGGCGAACACGTACCGGACACCGACACCGTGATGGACCACGTCGTGGCGCCCGTGATGTACCGCATCCTCTTCCGCCCCGGCCCCCTGGACCCGCAGTACGCCCGCGACCTGGTCGCCACCGTCCTCTACCGGCTCATGCCGCTGCCCTGACCCAGTAGCGGCGTGCCGGCTACGTCCCTGCCTGCTGGGGTAGCTGCCTGCTCGGCACCTGCCTGCTGCGTCCCTGCCGGCCGGCGGTAGAAGTCGAATTGGGTGACTCCGTGGTAGCCGTAGCTCTCGGGGTGCAGCTCGTGCAGCGCCACACCGGCTCGGGCAAGCGGACCTAGGATCTCCGTCAGCAGTTCGCCGGCCCGGGCGATGAAGTCGGCTTTCTCGGCAGCGCTGTTGGTACCCAGGGTGAGACTGCCTTCCACGTGCGCGTCACGCCGGCCGGTCAGCGCCTTGCCGTCGACGAAGTAGCTGCCGGCCGCCACCAGGTTGAACTGGACGATGGTGCGCGCGCTGGACTTGTTCAGGGCCGAGACCGCCAGCTGGGTCAACCCCTCGGCGAGGGCGCGCTGGACGTCGGCGGGGAGGTCGGGATCGGGAACGGTGACCCGGAAGTACGGCATGGCAGGCCTCTCTTCTACCTATCGATGCGCTGCGTGTGGATGCTCCGCATCTGATTGCTCTGCGCCGCTGCGTGGTCCCTTCCCGGAGCCGGCGTGGCGCTCAGCAAGCCTCCCCGACCTGGCACCATAGATCCAACGCATACCTGTCATACGCATATGAGGCCGACGCATGACCGTGAACCTTCCCCAACTCAGGGCCTTCCTCGCCGTGGTGGACGCGGGCGGCTTCAGTGCGGCGGCCGCCGAGTTGGGCATGAGCCAGTCGGCGGTGTCGCACGCCGTGGCCTCCCTGGAACGCGAGCTGTCCGCCCCGCTGCTGGTCCGGGCCACCCCCGCCCGTACCACCGCGCTCGGCGAACGGGTCCTGCCGCACGCCCGCCTCGCGGTGTCCGCGGCCCGGTCCGTGGAACGGATCGCGGCCAGTGCCACCGAGACCATGACCGGCATCGTCCGGCTGGCCGCCACGCCCACGGTCTGCCAGGGGCTGGTGGTCCCCCGCCTGCTCCGGCACTGGCGCGAGGAGCAACCGCGCGTCACGGTCCGGGTCTTCGAGGGGGACAGCGCCGAGATCACCACCTGGCTGGACGAGGGGACGGCCGATGCCGCCGTCCTGATCGATCCGGAACCCGGTCCCGGCATCCAACTCGCCGTGGACGGCTACCGGGCCCTGCTGCCCCGGGACCATCCCCTGGCGGGCGAGCCGGCCGTCGACATCCGCGACCTGGAGGACGACCAGCTCCTGATCTCACCGAACGGATGCGAGGCCCGCGTCCGTACCATCCACCACCTGGCCGGCCTGCGCTTCCATCCCACCCACCGGGTACGGGACCTGGCGACCCTGATCAGCATGGTGCAGGCCGGCATCGGCGTGACGATACTCTCCGAGGTCTCCCGCACCCTCGTCCCCCCTGACCTGGTCCTGCTGCCACTGGCGCCGGAAACCTCGCGCCGCCTCGTACTGACCGGCCCGCAGCACCGCCCCTGGCACCCGGCCCTCCGCACCCTGGCGGAGTCGGCCGCCGACCTCCTGGCCCACACCACGTCCCCGTCAAACGCCTACTAGGGGCTGTCCGGTGGATCGTGTGGACCGGATCGACGGGAGCATGGTCGGCGTCGACTCGACCCGTGCCGTGACCACCCGCTCCGACAAGCAAGGGGGAGTACGTCTTCCACCGCACTGTGACCATTGCTGCCCTTCGCCTCGCCTCCGGCTCTGCGATGGGGAGGGAGATTCGCAGGTCAGCACTGACATCGCAATAAAGTCCGATTAGTCTTAGCCGTAACCGATTTGGCAGTTTCTTGTCTTTTGCGGCGTCTGGGCGGTCCTTGATGGTGAGACCTGCACCGGTGGCGACATGCCAACGGTGGAGGCGAACCGTGAGAGACAGGAAGCCCCGCACATGGCTCCGATCCCTGTGAAGCCCGGCATTTACAAGATCCACGCCCACATCATCGGCCCGACCTCCCTGGTAACAGCCACCGAGTACGCCACGAAGAACGGCGCCCCGGTCATCACCGACCGGCTCAATCCCCTGCCCATCGAGCAGGAATGGATCATCGAGCCCGCTGTACCCGCGCCGGGGGCACCGTATGTGATCCACCTCGCCTCTCACGAGGGCGCTGGACTCGTGACCCCCGAGGACAAGCTCTGGGTCAACAGCGTTCCGCGCGACGAATGGGCACAGTTCACGTTCGAAAGGGTGATCGGCGGGGTCAAGATCCTTTCGGGCAATGGGCTCGCCCTGCGCTCCGGGCACCGCGGCGCACAGATCGAACTCGTCAAGCCCACTCCCGAGTTCCAAGAGACCTGGACCCTGGAATTCGTGAGGCCACTCGACGAGGAGTAGCAAGCAGCCCATTGGGGCGACCCGGTACAGGCAGCCGGGTCGCCTCGGGTACGTCCCCTCGGATACGTCCCGTTGGGAACGTCCCCTTGTGTGCGTCCCGCTAGCCCGGCAACAGCCGTACCTGGGCCTCGCCGGGCAGTGCGAGCTTGCCCCACCAGTGGTGGAACCGGCGATAGACCTCCGTCTCACGGTCGGCCAGCAGGGCCGTCATGGAACGGGCCTCCGCGGCGAGCCCGTCCCAGGCTGCGGCCGGGAGCGCGTGGAACGCCGTCGCTTCGATGCCTCCGTCGACCGGCCGCCACACACCGGCGACATACCCGTCGACCAGCAGCGTGGGCAGCACGTCGCCGTTGGAACGGATGACCAGCCGACGGTAGGCCGGGGGTATCACGCGGCTGCGGTCGGCGTAGGCGAGCAGGACGCTGTCCCACATCGCCATGAGCCGGGGTGGGGCCGGCGTCTCCGCGGGTGGGCGCGGGGCACCGGGAAGGTCGAACAGCGTGCTGCCGTCCGGGCCTTCGAGCCGTTCGACGGCACCGCCGAGGGTGTCGAGGGCGGTGAGTGCGGTGAGCACCTGGCGGACCGGCGCGCGCTGAACCGTGGCGAACTGCGCCATATCCGCCACCGACGCCGGACCGAACCCTGCCAGATAGCGCAGGACGAGGGTGGTCAGCGCCTCCCTCCTCGTCTCCCGGCCCGTGGGTATGGGGCCGGTGCGCGCCGCGACGTACGACGGCCGGATGCCGAACGACCATGGGCCACCCGTCGGGACGTGCAGCAGCGGTGCGTACGCCCGCAGTCCCCACCACGCCCCGGCCTTCCGGTCCGCCCCGACCTGCCGCTCCACCCACTGCTCCATCTCGGCGGCGGTACGGGCCCGATCGGCGAACTTCACCGCTTCCGGCACCAGCGCATCGCCGTCCGCGGGGGTGAGTCCGGTGGCGGCGAAGTGGTAGCCGAGCCGCGAGGCGTACAGCGTCGGCTGCATCGCCTCGCGGAAGACCTGGTAGTCGTCGGCGTGGACGGCATGCAGCGTCATCCGCAGCAGGGTCGCTTTGACGGCCGCGCCCCGGGCGAACGCGTCGTCCATGTCCGCCGCCTTGAACCCGGCGATCCGGTTCCACAGCGCGAGGTACGGTGATGCGGCGTGCTGAGCCTGCAGCGCGACGACCCGGCGAACCACCTCGACCACACCCAACTCGGCCCGCTCAAGAAGGAGTTGGCGGCTCAGGGTGGCCCGATTGAGTTCGCGCGCGGTGACGTTGACCTTCACGGCCGCGATTCTGCCGTGCCCGGCCCCGCCTCCGCCAGCGCTGTCGTACCGCGTTCCGCTCTTACGCGCGGGTCGCCACGCCCGCGTTGCGAAGTACCTCCCGCGCCGGCAGGGCGACGCTCTCTGCGGCGGTCAGGCCGGATGCCTTCAGATGCGCGTCCACGATCCGCAGTCCGACCCCGTACCCGGCGAAGTCCGGCAGCCCGACGGTGGGTTGCCCCATCCGCCGCGCAGTGCCATCACCGAGCACATACCCGGTCAGGTGCTGCATCCCGGCCACGTCGATATCGGCAGTGATCTTCTCGTACGCGCGGTCCAACGCGGCACCGCTCAGCGCCGTAGCCCACGGCCCCATGGCCTCTTCCCCGGCCAACTCCCGTACGAACGTCTCGGCCAGCCCTTCGGCGACGACCTGTTCCCCGACCGTGACGGCCATCGGGTTCCAGACCACGTTCGCGTACCGCACGTTGTGGTGGATCTCGTGCGCGGCAGCGTGACCGATCTTCGCGAGGCTCGTCTCGGTGGGCCACATCACCAGTTGGATCGCCCCCGGGAACCCTCCCAACCCGAAGTAGCCGCGACTCCGCACCGTCAGGTGTTCATCATCCGGGTCGCCCAGCACCAGGACGACATGCACGGTCTCCGCATGCTTGATCCCCGGCACCGCCCCTTGGATCCTCTCCCACGCCGCCGCAAGCGACTCCTCGATCCGCTCCCACACTCTTGCGTCCCGCATCTGCCGCACGGCGGGCAGATACCGCTCATCCTCCCGATCGATCCGAAAGCCGCTTCCCGTCCCCCGGTGCATCTGCACCATGTCGAAGTCCCCCATCACAGGGCCCATCACGTCCTGCAACGGACCGAGCATCTCCCGCAGCGCCTCGGGCCGCTCCTCCAACGGCCGCTGCAGGAGATCGATCATGGCGGACGCGGTGTCATGCACAACAATCTTCATGCCACGGGACCGTAGGGCCTCCTGTTACGGGAGGGTCAAGCGTCCTTGAGTTGAGGGAGTGGGCGTGCCACAGCCGGTTTACACCGCCCTCAGGTACTCCGCGGCATGCCAGAACTGCGGTGCGCGGGCGGAGTGGTGGGGTGCGTCGAAAGCAGCCCTGCCGTCACGTTCAACGGTCGTGGCAGGTGTAGGAGCCGTTCGGGTTGTGGGCGAGGGACTCGTGGCCCCAGCACTGGAGCATGGGGGCGAGGGTGTACGCGCGACAGCCGGCCGCGGTGAGCAGGACGGTGCATGCCAGGCTGACCACGGCCGTGGTCAGCCTGGTGCGGGAGAGGCGCAGCGCGATCGCCACGGCACCCAGCAGTGCTGCCAGCCCGAGGACCAGGATCATCAGCACCAGGACGCTGCGGTTGTCCTTGATTCCCGGGAAGGCCTCGGGTGAGTCGATCTCGGTGGTGGCCGCGAAGCTCACCAGGAGCAGCAGGGCGCTGAGCACCATCAGGCCCACGGTCAGGCAGCCGCCGGCGATTCTGCTCGTCGCCTCGGCGGCTCGTGGGGTTCCTGCTGTCGTGTCGCGCGTCATCCGGTCATCGAACCCGAGGGCCTGGACCACCAGCAACACGGCCCAGGCCCCCGGCCGAGCAGCGGAAGGGCCGCCGACGGTCAGAGCGGTCCCTGCAGACCGCCGCCTCCCGTCGGGGAAGAGGGTCGGTAGTGGTAGATCAGGCCCGCGTGCTGGTTGGGCCGGGCGGCCCGGTGCGAGTCGGGATGGTCGAGCCGGGGCCGGCGCCCGCGGAGCACGAACTGCGCCACGCGGGAGGTTAATCGGCTGAGGCCGTCTGCGGTCATCGGTCCTCCATTCGGAGAAGTCAGTGGTACGGCGCTCCACCTTACGGAAGGCACGTCAAGTTCGCGGTGAGCGGGGCGAGTTGAGCTCCTACTGGAGGGTGATCATGTTGACCGCGGCCTTCGACGTCGGATGGGCGAGGCCCGGGGAGGCGTACGCACGGCCGAGCCCGGCACCGACGACGCCGAACGGCTGGAACTCCTCGCCGTTCTGAGCACGCAGACGATGGTGGGTCGAGGCACCGACGGAACAGGGCGCGCGGGGTCAGATGACGCCGTTGGTTCGCAGGTCGGCGATGTCGGCGGTGCGGTAACCCAGTTCCGTCAGGACGGTCTCGGTGTGTTCGCCGACGGCGGGTACCGCGTCCATGCGCGGGGCGGTGCCGGTCAGGTCCGCGGGGGGCAGCAGGGCGGGCACCACGGATCCGCCGGGTATCCGCACGTCGCGCCATCGGTTCCGGGCGCTGAGCACGGGGTGGGCCAGGAAATCCTGGACGTCGTTGACGCCGGCGTTGGCGATGCCCGCCTCGTCCAGCAGCTTCATCACCTCCTCGCTGGCCAGCTCGCCGAACCGCTCGGCCACGATCGCGTTCAGCTCGTCGCGGTGGGCCACGCGGTCGGAGCCGGTGGCGAAGCGCGGGTCGTCGACGAGCCCGGGCCTGCGCAGGAACCGCTCGCACAGGGCGGCCCATTCCCGCTCGTTCTGGATCGAGAACAGCACGTCCTTGCCGTCCGCCGCGGTGTAGGCGCCGTACGGGGCGATGGTGGCGTGCTGGGTGCCGATGCGCGGGGGCTGGGTGCCGCCGTACCGGGTGTAGTAGGCGGGCTGGCCCATCCATTCGGCCAGTGCCTCGAACAGGGAGACCTCCACGGCGCGGGCGACGCCGGTGGTCGCCCGGGTGAAGAGGGCGGTGAGGATGCCCGAGTAGGCGTACATGCCGGCCGCGATATCGGCGATCGAGACCCCCACCCGCGCGGATTCCTCAGCGGTGCCGGTCAGCGAGACCAGGCCCGTCTGGCACTGCACCAGCAGGTCGTACGCCTTGCGGCCGGCCCACGGTCCGCTGGTGCCGTAGCCGGAGACGGAGCACCGGATGAGGGACGGGAAGCGCTCGCCGAGGGCATCCGCTCCCAGGCCCATCCTGGCGGCCGCGCCGGGAGCCAGGTTCTGTACGAACACATCGGCGCCGCCCAGGAGTTGCTCCAGGACCGCCCGTCCCCGGTCCGACTTCAGGTCGAGCGTCACGGACTCCTTCGACCGGTTGAGCCACACGAAGTAGCTGGACTCGCCGTGCACCGTGGTGTCGTAGCGCCGGGCGAAGTCGCCGCCGCCCGGGCGTTCCACCTTGATGACGCGCGCGCCGAGATCGGCCAGCTGGCGGGTGGCGTAGGGAGCCGCCACCGCCTGCTCGACGCTGACCACGGTGATGCCGGACAGCGGCAGCCCGCTTTCGGGGAGCTCGGTCATGGGGTGTGACCTCCAGGAGCGTAGGAATTCCCGTCGTGTTCGCCCGAAAGGGGCCTCGGACCGAGCACTTCAGCCGCCGAAGGCCACCCCCGGCATCCCCTGGCCCGCCCCCGGGAGCACCAGGACGGAGCCTTCCAGGGGGTGGGGGTGCGGGGAGCGGGAACGGGCCGTGGTGATGTACAGGTCGCGCAGGGACGGGCCGCCGAAGCAGCAGGCGGTGGGGCGTGGGACGGGGAGCGGGAGGGTGCGGTCCAGGTGGCCGTCGGGGGTGTAGCGGCGGATCTGGGCGCCGTCCCAGAGGGCGACCCAGAGGCAGCCGTCGGCGTCGACGGTCAGGCCGTCGGGGTAGCCGGTGCCGGGCTCGATCTCCACCAACGTGCGCCGATGCGAGGGCAGTTGGGCGTCCATGCGGCAGACGTCGATGCGGCGGGTCGGGGAGTCGATGTAGTAGAGGCGGGTGCCGTCCGGGCTCCAGCCGATGCCGTTGCTGACGGTGACGGACGGGAAGATGAGCTGTGTGTCGCCGTCGGGGGTGAGGCGGGTGAGCGTGCCGCCGCCCGGGGCCTCGTCGTCGCGCATGGTGCCCGCCCACAGCGAGCCGTCGGGGGCGACGGCGGCGTCGTTGCCGCGGCGGCCGGGGACCGGGTCGCGTACGAGCCAGGAGAACGCCCCGTCGGCGTCGTAGCGGCCGATGCCGTCGCGCAGGTTGACCACCAGTCCGCCCGCCGCGCGCGGTTTGGCCGCGCCGACGTGCTGTTCGGTGGCCATCACGGTGCACCGCCCGCTGGCCGGATGGTACGTGTGGATGCGGGAGCCGAGGATGTCGACCCAGATCAGGCGGTCCGCCGCCGGGTCCCAGGTGGGGCCCTCGCCGAGCGTGGCCGAGGCGCGGACCGCGACCTCGGGCCTCATCATCGGTGGCCGCCGCGGTGCCCCAGACGTACGGAGAGGTCGTTCGCGCCCTTGGCGGCCAGCTCGGCGAGTTCGGCCTCGCGTTCCTCGCTCCAACGGATCACGGGTACGGAGACGGACAGGGCGGCGACGACCCGGCCGGTGCCGTCCCGTACGGGCGCGGCCACGCAGTTCACGTCCGGGTTGGACTCCCGGTACTCGACCGCGATACCGCGCTCGCGGACGACGGCGAGTGCGGCCCGGAGCGCCTCGGGGTCGGTGATGCTGTGGTGCGTCAACGCGTCCAGCTCGCCCGCTTCCTCGATGCGGAGGTCCAGTTCGTCGGGGGGCAGGGCGGCGAGCAGCATCTTGCCGACCGCGGTGCAGTGCGCGGGCAGCCGGCGGCCGGCGGCGGAGACCATGCGGACGGCGTGGACGGAGTCGACCTTGGCGATGTAGATGACGTCGAGGTCCTCCAGGATCGCGACATGGACGGTCTCGTCGCAGGTCTCGGCGACCTCGCGGGCCACCTGCTGGCCTTCCGCGGCGAGGTCGAGTTGTTCGGCGTAGCGGCTGCCGAGCTGGTAGGGGCGGACGCCGAGGCGGTAGTGGCCGGGCCGGCCGGGGGCGGGCACCAGGTACGAGCGGGCGGCGAGCGTGGTGATCAGCTCGTGCACGGTGGTACGCGGCAGCTGCAGGGTGCGGGTGATGTCGGGCGCGGAGAGGGTTCCGTCGCCTTCCAGGAACAGCTCCAGGATGTCGAGCGCCCTGGTCACCGCGGGGACCAGACGTCCCATGTGCGTCACCACCCATGTCGTTCGAGAAGTCGGTCGTCGTTCGAGCAGTCGGCTGCTGACCGGTATGCCGAACGCAGGCTACGCACAGGGCGGTTCGCCGGGCAATGGTGAGGACGCGCCGGCCACCGGGCGACCCATTGACACCCCTGTCGGGAGGTGACTACGGTCACGCCACGATTTCGAACGAGTGACGAAATTTCGAACGGCAAGGAAGGGTAATTGCCGTGCGCATCACGGGAATCAGCACACACGTCGTCGGAACCCCCTGGCGCAATCTCACCTACGTACTCGTCCACACCGACGAGGGACTGACCGGGGTCGGTGAGACCAGGATGCTGGGCCGTACCGATGCCCTGCTCGGCTATCTGCGCGAGGCGGAGGCCAACCATCTGCGCGGATCGGACCCGTTCGCGGTGGAGGATCTGGTCCGTCGGATGAAGTACGGGGATTACGGGCGGGCCGGCGAGATCGTGATGTCCGGGATCGCCTGTGTGGAGATGGCCTGTTGGGACATCAAGGGCAAGGCGCTCGGGGTTCCGGTGTGGCAGTTGCTCGGTGGCCGGGTCACCGATCGCGTGCGGGCGTACGCCAACGGCTGGTACACCACCGAGCGCACCCCGGAGGCGTACCACAAGGCGGCTCAGGAGGTGGTGGCGCGCGGCTACCGGGCCCTGAAGATCGACCCGTTCGGGACCGGGCACTTCGAGCTGGACCACCAACAGACCCTGGAGTCCGTGTCGTTGATCGAGGCGGTACGGGACGCGATCGGCCCGGACATCGAGCTGATGCTGGAGATGCACGGCCGCTTCAGCCCGGCCACGGCGGTCCGGCTCGCCCGAGAGCTGGCGCCCTTCCGGCCCGCCTGGCTGGAGGAGCCGGTGCCGCCGGAGAACCTGAAGGCCCTGAAGAAGGTCGCGGACAAGGTGGAGCTGCCGGTGGCGACCGGTGAACGCATCCACGACCGGATCGAGTTCCGGGAGCTGTTCGAGGCGCAGGCCGCCGACATCATCCAGCCGGACCTCGGCCACATCGGCGGCATCCTCGAAGCGCGCAAGCTCGCCGCGACCGCCGAGACGCACTACGTACTGGTGGCCCCGCACAATGTCGGCGGCTCGGTACTGACCGCGGCCTCGCTCCAACTCGCCGCCTGCACACCGAACTTCAAGGTCCTGGAGCACTTCAACGACTTCGCGGACGCGGAGATCACGAAGGTGGTGCGGGGCGCGCCGTACGTGGATCCGGAGACCGGCTGCTTCGCGGTGTCCTACGCACCCGGGCTGGGCGTCGAGTTCGACGCCGATGCCGCGGCCGAATTCCCGAAGCAGCAGGCCCGGTTCGACCTCTGGGCCGAGGGCTGGGAGCAGAGGCGGCCGCGATGAAACGGGTGGGCGGGGACGCCTCGGACAGCCGGGAGGGCGGGGATACGGTGCCGCGGGACGGTGGGGATGCGGTGCCGCGGGACGGTGGGGACGCGGTCAGCCGCTCGATCGTCGTCGAGCGGCCCCGGCGGCACCGCCTGGTGTACGGCGCGGTGCCCGGGCCCGGGAAGGGCGAGGTCCTGGTGCGGGTCGCCGCCGCCGGGATCTGCCTGAGCGACCGCGAGGTGTACGAGGGCCGGCGCGACGCCGGGTATGTCCACTACCCGCTCGTACCCGGTCATGAGTGGTCGGGCACGGTGGCGGCGGTCGGCGCGGGGGTCGATCCGGCGCTGGTGGGGCGCAAGACGGTGGCCGAGGGGTTCCGGGCGTGCCGGACGTGTGAACGCTGCCGGGCCGGCGAGACCAGCCTGTGCACCAGCGGCTACGCCGAGACCGGGTTCACCGAGCCGGGCGGGTTCGCGGACCATCTCACCGTCCCCGCGGCGCTGTTGCACCCGCTGCCGGACGACGCCGATCTACGGGCCGCGGCACTCCTGGAGCCGGCCGCGGTGGTCGCCGCGGCGGTGCGGGCCGGGCGGCCGCGGCCCGGCGAGCGGATCGCGGTGGTCGGTGCGGGCACCCTCGGGCTGCTCGCGGTGCAGCTGCTGGCCGCGGCGGAGCCCGCCGAACTCGTGGTCGTCGACCCGCGGTCCGGGCGCCGGGCCCAGGGGCTGCGGTTCGACGCGAGCGCGGCGTGTACGCCCGAGCAGGCGACGCAGCGCAACGGCTGCTTCGACCTGGTCGTGGAGACCGCGGGAGCACGCTCGACCGCGGCCTCGTCCTGTCTGCTGGCCCGCCGGGGCGGCCGGGTGGTGCTCACCGGGATGTTCCCGCCGGGCGCGGCCGGGATCGACCCGGTCCATCTGTCCCTGAGCCAGCTGGAGATCCGCAGCATCTTCGGCGCGCCGTCGACGGCCTGGTCGTACGCGGTGCGCGCCTTCGGCCGCGGGCTGCTCGATCCGGCACCGCTCATCACCCATGAGTTCCCCCTGGAAGGGTTCGCCGAGGCGATCGCGCTGGTCGGCGACGGCGACCCGGGGGTGGGAAAGGTGCTCCTGCGCCCCTGAGCCACTGCCGCACCCGGGCTGCCGCTGCGGCCCTGAGACGTGCGGTGGTACGGGAGCAGGGGCCCGCCCCCGACCACCCCCCCCCCCCCCCCCCCCCCCCCCCAACCCCCCCCCCCCCCCCCCCCCCACCCC